>NZ_JAVRBM010000190.1:0-3007 GCF_034531255.1 Nostoc sp. ChiQUE01b
GTCTGCTTGCTTACAAACCCTTACTACAGCGTCTTGTTTTCCTTTGTGACACATCCGCAGTTCTAAGTTTTAGCAAGCCGCGGTCTTGCTCACGAGTCAGGAATACCCTTAAACGAGCGCCCATATACGAGTGACCTTAGTAGATATATTCTACGTATTTACTTATCTTCACATAGTTTGGTTTTTTTATGCCGACTTACTTACCTTCATAGAAAGCGGCGGGAAACTCCATTTCCTTGTGGGTGGAGAGGGGCAGTCGCCCCAACCCTTGGGGCATTGGGGAGCCAGTGCGTTGCGGAGGTTCCCTCCGTTGAAGCAACTGGCGTGATTGGGCATTGGTAACTTCTTCCCCATGCCCCATACCCCATGCCCAAAAACTTCATCCCGCAAGTGGCGTGGAGTTTTTTATTTCAAATCTAGTAAACCTTCTTCTTTCAATTTAGGATTGAAGCGAATCTGCATTTGCAAACCACGCACTTCTAATAATTGCGTTGAAATTTCTGCTTCTACTCTCCGTGCCACATTTTTAAGAACTTTTATTTGTGCTAATTCATCATTAGCTGGATTTTCATAACTTGCCTGTTCTTCAGCTGTCATTACGACTTTGACATTAATGGGATGAGTCCATTTTTCCTTTTGATCCCCATTACCCCAAGGTATACTGCCATTTTCAGCAATCCAAGCATTTTCAGTATTTTCTAAAATTGTGCGACTAGGGCGTTCAATAGTTTGAACCTTCACCCAATAGCATTGCTGTGGCTGACGGACTAAATGCTGTTTGAGGCTGAGGTAAACATCACGAGAGTATCCTACAAATTGCAGCACTTTTTCCTGATCAAAGATAGCATATACCCCGATTTTACCCTGAAATTGTTCGGGTAATTGGCCGCGATCGTCTATATAAGGTATATATTCCAGAGTTGCCAAAGAAGAAAGATTTGTTTCAGAAGCCATACATACATCAAATATCAAACTTACTATTTGCCTTCAAAATTGAAAATTACGAATTAGGGAAAATTAATCCATTACTCAATCAATTTTTGGTAAATTGCACAAAGGCGACTCGGTTTAAAAATCTTAGCACTGAACATGAAATTTGGAGGCACATTGATGATGACATACTCATCAGATTCATGATATTTTTCAAATTCTGTTGGCATTCCTTTAGTAGTAGCTAAACTATAAGGAACTGGCTGGAAAAGTAATTCTGTAAATTTAAGTTGCTCATATCCTAACTGTTGACAAATTTGGTTCAAGAAAGCAACACTTGTCAATAAATTGAATAGAGTTTCTTGAGCCTGTGCTTCAAGAGTGAAACTGCCATCAAAGTTCTGAATGATTTTAAGGGACATTTTATGTATTAATAGCTAGTTATTAACGACTATAGATAAATGAGAAATTGGAAAAGCTCTCACATACCAAGTTGAATTTTCTGGTAATTTACAGCGGATTTCACTGTTAGGAGGTACAATAACAACAATAAGTAAACCAGTTTTGGAAGTGTTGAGGAAAGCTGAGTAACGTAGCAATGTTCACCAACTTATCAATAGTTTCCAAAGTCTTTGGTGCAAAACGACGCAGAAAAGCTTTTAGTTGTGACCATAACATTTCAATGGGGTTAAAGTCAGGTGAATAAGGGGACATATATTCAACCCTAGCTCCAGTTGCAGTAATCATCTACTTCAATACCCTTAACCTTATGAGCAGGAAGATTATCCATAACTACAACCTTGCCCAATTCTAGTTTTGGCACAACTTTATTTTGCATAAAGGTACGGAAGTCATCTCCTTTCATGAAACCTGGCATCGTTTGCATAGCAAGGACACCTTGATTAGTAATTGCACCAATAACAGTTATTTTTGTACCCCGATAGAAAGGTTTCAAGGTATATGCTCTTTGTCCCCTCAAACTTCGACTACAGGTTAATTCTAACCCCAGTAATACTCCCATCTCATCCATGAATATTAAGTTATCTGGTTCAACCCCTCGAATCCTTGTCCAGTAATCTAAGCGTTTTTGTTGTCCTGACTCTGTAATGGCTTGCGTACTCCGAAACGTCTTTTTTTTAGGGTTAGGTTTGAAGAGGAAAGAAATCGACACATTACACTAATGCTAACTGTTATCTCAGTTTGCTATGCGTTAGTGGTCACAATACTGTTGTAATGTCCAATCAGGATGCTCCCCAACCATTTTAGCGATCGCCTGCTCCTGTCCTACTAATTGACTTGGTTTTGCTCCACCTGGTTTTCGGGGTGTTATGTCTCCTGTAATCGCATTTTGTTTGATTAATCTTTGGACTACACCCTTACTGACCATAAATCGCTCTGCTACCTTTCGGATTGAGGTCTTACCCTCCTCATACGCTGCTACTATCTTTGCTCGGAAATCAACTGAGTATGCTCCCATTTCTGTTATTCTTAAATACTCTCCATAGTGTATCCTCTAACTACGCAAATCGCTGTATCTGGGTCGATAGTAATAAGCCAGTATTGAGTTTCTGGCCGTTTTCCAAATATTACAAGAGCGGATATATCGAGTTTGCTGACTACCATCTGAGAAAATTCTGTCAAATGTTCGTTACTTAATCCAACCATGCGTGATATCGCTGGTACTATTTTACGTTTAATATCAGAAATCATCCCAATATGTAGATATTTAAACGCCTCAAAACTTCTGACTTCTGGAAATAGCTTTCTGTACCATTCACAGTAATCGTCTACAAATTTTATTGTAGATGCAGGTTCTCTTCCCCGAAACATAGTCCAGTAAAGAGTTTGCGATACTTTACTATATTATTCTCTCATGAAAGTGATGAAAGAGCGATATCTACGTGCTATGCACCTTATCCAGTCCGCTTTGTAGCTTCTTTGCCACCCTGTCTAGGTTGAAGTTGCTTAAATGACTTTTGCAAGAGGTTTTTTCAAAACTAAATTCAATATAAACAAAAAGCTCCAAGCAATGATGTGAGCAAGGAGCTTATAGTTTGAGTTAAAAAACCTGGCATCG
>NZ_JAVRBM010000191.1:0-2865 GCF_034531255.1 Nostoc sp. ChiQUE01b
TTGTATGGTGGTGCAGGTAAAGATCAATTTGTCTTAGAGTATTTCGATGGTTCTCTTTTTGCCAAAGACCAAGATATCGTCACTGATTTTAAGAAGGGAGAAGACCAAATTGATGTCAGAAATATTGGCATCAGTGACTTCAATACTATCTTGCTTCTCACAAGTGATGATGTGGATGGAAACGCCATCATTAACACAAGGTATCGTCTCTCTAACGACAGTTCTTATTATCGACTCCAAATCAATGGTATTAGCAAAAGTCAATTACAAGCTAGTGATTTCAATTTCAGGAGTGCAGTTGTTAATGACACCATCACAGGAAGTAATTCCAATGATGATTTGTTTGGTGGTTTAGGTAACGATAGCCTGCAAGGTGAGCGTGGTAATGACCGTTTATTTGGTGAGCAGGGAGATGACAAGTTATTAGGTGGTTTGGGTGATGATACCTTGTACGGTGGTACAGGGAATGATACCTATTCTTTCCTAGCTAATACTGCTTTGGGAACCGACACAATTATAGAAACCACAACAGGTGGTACTGATACTATTGACTTTAGCGGTACTACGGTTGCTGTCAACGTCAATTTAGGTGTTACAACTTCGCAAACAGTTAATAGCAATCTCAACCTGATTCTTTCTGCCAACAACGTTATTGAAAATGCAACAGGTGGCACAGGCAATGACACTCTCACTGGCAATACACTGAATAATACTTTAATTGGTGGTGGTGGAAATGACCGACTCCAAGGTTTAACAGGAAATGATACTTATTCTTTTGTAGCTAATAGTGCTTTGGGAACCGACACAATTATAGAAACCACAACAGGTGGTATTGATACTATTAACTTTAGCGGTACTACAGTTGCCGTCAACGTAAATTTAGGTTTAACCACCTCGCAAACGGTTAATAGCAATCTCAAACTTATTCTCTCTGCCAACAACGTGATCGAAAATGCAACGGGTGGCACAGGTAATGACCTTCTCACTGGTAATACACTGAATAACACTCTGATTGGTGGTAATGGAAATGACACCCTCCAGGGAGGTAATGGTGATGACCAACTCTTGGGAGGACTGGGCAATGATATTCTCACTGGTGGAACTGGGAAGGATAAATATCTGTTCCAAAGTAACGGGGTTTTTAGCACAAGCTTAGGTGTTGATAATATCACTCAGTTTGAAACGGGACAAGACCAGATTGTGCTGAGTAAAACCACCTTTAATGCTATTACTAATACTGTAGGACAGGCTTTAACTGACTTTGCAGTTGTTACTAACGATCAATTCGTCAATGCTAGTAATGCACGTATTGTCTTTAGTCAAGGTAGTGACAAGTTATTCTATAACCGAGATGGCAATGTTTTGGGTACAGGAACAGTGTTTGAGTTTGCCCGTTTAGGAAATCCTAATATTACTCTCAGTAGTAGCAATTTCAGTCTAATTGCCTAGTACTGCTTCGTCCAATTCCAAATAAAAAATATCCAACTATTTATTGTGAGGTGGTTATCTCGCCTGCTTAGTAACCAAAGGCGGGCAAGATGCCCACCCCAGAAAGTTGGATAATTTATGTATTGGAAGTGTCTTAACTTCCTTGTTGATTTTGCCTTTAGCGAAGAAAATTGGCCGTGTTGTCACCTTAGAAGAAGGTTGTGTCATGGGTGGCTTTGGTAGTGCGATCGCTGAAGCTTTATTAGATGCAGATATTCTCGTTCCTCTCAAGCGCTTCGGTGTTCCAGATGTGTTAGTAGATCATGCTGAACCCAATGAATCTAAGACAGAACTCGGTTTAACTAGTCATCAAATAGCAGAGAGAGTGTTGCAAGCTTTCTTTAAACGGCAAGTATCTGCTGTTGTTTAGTTAATTTTTTGTAGTAATCAATCGCCCACAATTGTGACTCAGGTGTGGGCGATCGTTTATCTAATATCATGTCCGCATAATTAGTTATGATTCCTAGAGTCATTGCACCCGACCGTTTAATCCCCTCCTCGCTTGCGGGGAAGCAGGGTGGTTTCATACAACCAGAGAAAAACTAAAACTGGGTTTCAAAGCCTCTCCCCCCGTGGGGGAGAGGAATGGAAGTGAGGGAAAAAGCCCGGACACAAAACGATAAATCAAGACTTATATATTTTTCTTTTTTCGTATGAAACCACCCTGCTCTCGAAAAGCGGGGAAGGGAGGCGAAGCGTAACTTTGGCGGGGTGGGGTTCTTCGGCTTTAATAAGTAATTAAACGAGCATGATGTAACTTCAATTAACTTTGATAGCTCGATTAATTATATACTTAATCTTGTTAAGCACCAGCCTTATTATACCATCAATTAAGTAATCAAATCAGTGCAGTAGCAACTGATAGCTTTATAGTTTTGATGGGTTCCACGAGTGAAGTTGATTATCATTTCAAAAAAGGAAAAACATGCCAGGAACTACATTCACGACTGCTCAAAACATTGGAATTCTCACATCTTTTAACTACAATGATGCTATAGCAAATGCAAACCCAGTTGATTACTACAAATTCTCCCTGACAGGCACAAATGATATTAATGTAATTTTGAGTGGAGTGACTCAAAGCTATGTCAATGCCAAAATCTATTACGACAAAAATAATAATGGATTGATTGATAGTGGAGAGCAACTTGCTTCTGATTTTGCTAGTTCCAGTCGCAATGCTCAATTAACTACAACATTAGGAGCCGGAAATTACTATGTTGGAATTTCTCAAGACTCCAACAACGTCAACACCAACTATTCTTTACAATTATTAGCCACATCTACACCTGGTTCGATTCCCTCAAATCCTGGGAACACACTTACGCGAATTTCTCACAAACAATAAAAAATCAATTTATATGGACTGATGTTAGA
>NZ_JAVRBM010000192.1:0-2699 GCF_034531255.1 Nostoc sp. ChiQUE01b
TAAGGAACTAGAGAAATTAGCACAAAAATATCCTGGGCGTTATCAAAAAACAGCATCCGGTCATTGGCGTTGCCCACCAGGAGAAGCACACGCATCACAATTTGGTCTAAAATACTGCGTTCGTATTGATGCCGAATTGAATCCCGTCTTTACCCAGAACTTGATGTTTTTGTCAGATTACCTGGGATTTAAATCAAATTTGACAACAGATGTACATTCGACAGTTCTGGCTTACCTAGAAGCAAATCCAGGAATAACGATTGGAGCATTGCTACAAGAATTAAATAATGTATGTGCCAATGACATATACATCATGATTGCAACTGAGCGTCTGTACGTGGATTTGTCTGCTGTCCCCTTAGTTGAACATTGGCGGACAAGATTATGGGTAAGTCAACAAACTCATGACGCTTATACACAAGCATCTGTTGTAGGAGTGACTACAAAGAACGCTCCCAATAGTCCCACAACACTGCTACCTAACACATCCCTAATGTGGGATTCGGCGCTATGGACTTTAGTTAACTATGGTGAGACAACAACCACGCTATTACCAGAGTCCGGCTTCCCAATACAGTTGCCCACAGCATTTTTTCTCCAGTTATTCGATAGTGGCACCATTAAAATCCATAACGGAGTTACAGATGCAACTACAAATGAAACAGTACGGACTTTAATGGAGACTGCTTCTCCTGTTCACTTAAAAGAAGCGAACCGAAAATTTAATATAGTACAAGCATATTTCCAGCGCCATACAGATATCTATCAAGACATCAACCCACGTACCTTGCGTAGATGGGTACAACAGTTCCGTGAAGCAGAAGCAAGTTTAGGTTGCGGTTATATCGGGTTACTACCACGCACACATCAGCAAGGGAATCGTCAACCAAAATCGCCCACAGATTCAAGTGAATTATTAGATAAATTTATTAAAGAGCATTTTGAAACACCAAGACAAGCGACAGGTGCTTCAGTATATCGGGCGTATGTCAGAGCCTGTACAGCATTAAATATACAACCCCTTAGTAACCGGACTTTCTACCAGCGTTTAAAAAAACGCCCAACCCATGAGCAGACATTAAAGCGTCAGGGAGCAAAAGCCGCATACGCAACAGAGCCTTTTGTCTGGGAACTAGCTTTAAATACACGTCCTCACGGAAACCGTCCTCTGGAGATAGTCCATATCGACCATACCGAACTCGATATTGAATTACGCTCACAAGCAACAGGTCGGTTACTGGGGCGACCTTGGCTAACATTACTGACCGATGCCTATTCCCGGCGAATCTTGGCAGTTTATCTGACTTTTGATGCACCTTCTTACAGGTCTTGCATGATGGGGCTACGTATTTTAGTCCAGCGCTTTGGTCGTTTTCCCTCAACACTTGTTGTCGATGGAGGCAAAGAATTCCACAGTATATACTTTGACACCTTGCTGGCACGTTACCACTGCACCAAGAAAACAAGGCCTGGTGGCAAACCCCGCTTTGGGTCGGTAATTGAACGATTATTTGGGACGACAAATACTGAGTTTATCTATAACCTACTAGGTAACACCCAAGCAAGTAAACAGCCCCGCCAACTCACCAAAACTGTTGACCCAAAACAGTTAGCTGTCTGGAATTTGGGGGATTTATATACTTACTTGACCCAGTGGGCTTACTCCATTTACGACTCAAATCATCACGACTCATTAGGTGCGTCTCCAGGCGTTGTTTATACCGAAGGGTTGTCAATTGCAGGAGAACGCTTGCACCGGAGAATTGCTTATAACGAAGAGTTCCTCATGGCAACACGTCCTTCCACGCCCAAAGGTCAGGCGAAAGTTCAGCCGGGATATGGGATTAAAGTCAATTATCTCTACTATTGGAGTGATGCTTTCCGCAATCCAAATGTAGAAAAAACATTAGTACCAGTACGCTACGACCCTTTTGATATGGGAGTTGCTTACGCCTATGTTGATGGGCGTTGGGTGAGATGTATCTCTCAGTATTACAGTACTTTTGTTGGGCGCACTGAAAAAGAAGTGTTGTTAGCGGCACAAGAAATTAGGCAATTGAACAAACGTAGCGCCACGGCGACAAATTTGAACGCTAAACATTTAGCTGACTTCATTGCCAATGTCCAAGAACATGAAGCCTTGTTGCTGCAAAGATTGCGTGATTTGGAAAGTAAACGTTTACTAGACAATTTAACGTCTAGTAATTCTTCTGTTCCATCAGTAAACCAAGTTCATTCTTCATTAGCTGTATTGGCACAACAGAGTGAAGATATTACATCACAGCACGTACCATCTCGAAACGTTGAACCGTTGGATCTAAGTTCACTGCCAATATTAGCGGAATACAAATAGATGGATTTAAACAGGAACAGGAGCGATGACATCAACTTACTTACTCAATTTAAGGAGTATGCAGTTTTACATCCACAGTTAGCACGGGTAGATATGCTGCTCATGCGTGCGATTCGAGAACCAGCCGGATTTGCTCATGTGTTGGTTTATGGGCCAAGTGGTGTGGGCAAGACGACAATGATACGGCAAATTGCTCGACGTTTAAATGCTCCTCACAGTCAGGATTTAGCATTGAATGACTCAAGCTACCGCAACGGTTATGTGTAGCGAACTGCAAACATAAACGCTTCAAACCCACATTCCGCAGGTGCGATCGTAAATGCTGTATTTTAAAAATGACCTAAAT
>NZ_JAVRBM010000193.1:0-2695 GCF_034531255.1 Nostoc sp. ChiQUE01b
ACATTGTCGCAGTTTTTGATCCCATTTTTTCAGATTTTGTGAGAAATCCGCGTTCTAGTGTCAGGTTACTTGGGTAAGATGGATTCATTGCTTTCGTCACGCTGTCTACTTAAGTGTTTTTTCTAGTGACAGAATACCGTGACGTTAGCTTCCTTACTTTTCAGACATCCTCTTAGAACTGTAAAATTACTGCATTAAATCTGAAGCAGTATTGTACTGTCACTTTGGATATTATTCAGTCTATTAGAGCTTCAATATGCGATCGCTAGACTTGGGTATTCTAGTTTAGAATATCAATAACAAATAATTAGCGCCGGAATGCGGAGAATGGCTATGGTTTACCCTAAACTTAGCGGCGAAGAAATTACTCGACGGGGCAAGAAACATTATGAAAATCTCCGTACTCAAATCGAGACAGCAGAAAATGTTGGCAAAATTATTTCAATTAATGTTGAAACCGGTGAGTATGAAATTGGGGATGATTTGTTAATAACAAGTCGTCGATTACAAGCTAAACAATCGGATGCGCCAATTTGGGCGGGACGGATTGGGTTTAATGCTGTCTATGCCATTGGTGGGACATTAATGAGGACAGAGTAGTAAGTGATACACGGTACTGTGGTCGGGCTACAAGCTCGAATGAGTGTAATACTTCGTCCTCCAGGACGGTCAGATGTAGAAATTGAATTTGTTGTAGATACAGGTTTTGAAGGCTTTCTGACCCTGCCAATTGCGGTCGTTAATGAGCTTCAACTCCCCTATGTGGCTCGAATTGATGCCAACCTTGCCGATGATTCCAGTATTGCAGCCTTTGCTTATCGTGTAACAGTTGTGTGGAATGGTATAGAGCGTGAGGTTATAGTTCTAGGAATAGGTCGTCGTCCATTGATTGGAACTGCCCTGCTTGAAGATTGTCATCTCGGCATAGACTTTTGTGACGGTGGTACAGTACTGATTGATGAGATTTTGTAGATTTTAGGAAGTATGGGATGGAGATAGTTCGCGATGCCTGCGGCGGGCTACGCCTACGCCCTAATTCTAGATACCTGTAAAATTAAGCTGCAAGCGATGGCAACTCTTAGAGACGCTACGCGAACGCCAAAGCCTTTGGCTAACGGATATCTTATTAAAACATTAATCGTTCAATGGAAATTATGGACGTTCAGATTAGAGAGATTGTGTCCCAAATTCTTATGGAGTTTCTGGGATGAATAGTGGCTTAACTTATGAGCAAGAAACCTTTGTGCAAGATAGTATCCCTGTTAGATTGGGAAAATTGGCAACTAATTTAGCACGGATAAGTCAACTTTTCAGTGACTCTACGCATGAGGATGTGGTCAAAAGCCTGATTAGAGAGACTATGTATTTTATTGAGTGGATAGGCCCAGATATAGATATTGACAATGCTTTTGAGTTAGCAAACTTAGGAAGGTTTCTCACACGCTGGCTGTTTAACTGGGAACAAGCCTGGAATAACACAGATGCTAAAAACCAGATTATTCAAGAACTTGGTATTTGGTCAGACAGTGTTTTGCAAATGTCAAAATTACCTGCTGTACAACAATCCTAACTGATAATGACTCAATCCCAACCTCCATTACCACAACCCAAACTAGAATCTGCTAGTATTACCTCTGACCAGTATTTTGAATTTACTCCAGAAAAGTTGGAACTTAGTAACGGATATTTGGGTTATGGTGGACAAGACCAACTTGGGTTTCATTTGTCTGTTCTCACCAATATGGGATTGTTGACAGCAGTTAGACATACAAATTTATCGCTGTGGCTAGAAGCACTCAAAGGTGTGGTGAGGGAAAAACTACCGACTGTCAACGCCCAACCAGAAGTAGCAGAAGCAATGCTCAATCGATTTAATCGAGCGATCGCAGACTTGGAGGCAGTGATTGAGTATTTGGAACAATAAAATCTGGAAGTTGAGCGATGTCCACGACGATGCTCATGTCAAACATCAGGTGCAGCGATGGGCTACGTTTTGTCGGAGGCGATCGCATCTAACAACAATAATCCCATTTGCTTCAATAAAGCAGTGTTTCCATCAGGGCAACCATGTTGAATTAGGCACTTAGCACAGCCAGTATCGCAGTTGCAATCTTGTGCGATCGCTTTAGCAGCGCCAGCAAGTTTTGGCAAATGCTTAAACACAGCCTCAGCCGCACCATTACCGCCATCACTGGTATCATAGAAATAGCCTGTGTAATTGTTATTTTCCCCTAACTCCTTCACTACTGTAAAATTTACCTGTTTTGGGTCAACTCTAGCCACCAGCTGTAACGCTCTCATAATTTGATGCCCAAAGCTGTGGATAGCAATCAAGGTACTGGAATATTCCCACAACTGTTGATAGCCTGGTGGAATCGCTTCTCCACTGCGGGTTAAATTGGTTCTAGTTTCTTTGTAAAAAGTGGGCTATCTGCTGTCTGTTTTAATATTGCTTGCTTGCTGTTCAAGTCAAGGGAGATGCACTGATAAGTCAGCATTCGTCCATTGGCATCTTGTCGTTTGTAGATGGCTTGGGGATGGACTTCCCGGTGAGCAATATCCTCTGAGATTTCCTCTAGTTCTTCCCCAGATTCTGCATCTACTAGCTTGATGGTAGTTTGGGATAAGCCACCCCGAAAGTTATAGCAATCGTCAAGGTGGTTAGGACAAACAGTATAATCTATGAGTAAAGTAA
>NZ_JAVRBM010000194.1:0-2310 GCF_034531255.1 Nostoc sp. ChiQUE01b
CATTGTCGCAGTTTTTGATCCCATTTTTTCAGATTTTGTGAGAAATCCGCGCTGATTAGGGGCTGCTGCCTCCAGTCAGACGTTGAGTCAGAGACTCAATGAATGCATTCCCATACGGAGTATGGGAACGAGGAAAGGCTTATCAAGCTTCAAGCTAGGTTTTTAGGACTTGTGTGTACACTGTAGCCAATCCATCGGGGAGAGTTAGGGAAGGGTATTTTTGTACTTCATTAGACATCTCCAGAAATGACGTAGGCACAATTCATGAATTGTGCCTACCAAGGATTTCGGGCAACGCAGAATTAATTTTCACTCCTATGTCTATTAACTTGCAATCTGCTGTATTTTGCAAAAAACTGCAAAAGTTATAATATTTGCAATATTTTGTTTTAACAACTTCGACTCAAGATTAATTGCCCATTGGGCAACCGATACAATCCTTGTGCTTCAATTATTGGGTCGCCTTTTTTCCAAGGACGTGGTGTTGGTTCAACACTACGTACATCACCAGTTGTGTAAACTGAAGTTAATACATCTCCTGGAGTATAGCGTAAAGCACCAGAGCCTGTAATGGTAAAAGAGTTTTCTTGTCGCTCGGTGGCGCGTGAAATGCAGCTATTAGCAAGAAGTGCATTAGTATCGATGACCTCTGGTGAGAATCCGGTAAAGCTATTTTGAATGGAACTGGTATCAGGTGCGTTAATATTTATTACACCAGAAACGCCGAATTCCGACCTTACAGTAATATCACTTTTCTCGGTTGGTTTTGTCCGCGACTCAATACCGAAGATACCTTGGGAGTTGATTTGGACTTTTCCACCTGTGCCAATATATGCGTTGGCGCTGATGTCGCTGTTTTCGTTGGGAACTGCAACGATAAATCTTGAGTTAATATTGATGTTACCGCCATCGCCACCTAGATTGTCTGTACCTGCGTTAGTGGAGATTTGAGCGCCATGACGGAGTAAGAGTAAGTCGCTGTTGACGTTAATGTTACCACCGTTACCCGATGCAGATCCAGCATTGAGTTGAGCTTGGTTGTCTAGGGTAATTTTGGGTGAGTTGACTTTGATATTACCTGTGATTTTTGACTCTTGGGAGCGAGCAAACAACCCACTGTTAGCAGACTCATCCTCAACCAATTTTCCATCAAATCCTCTGACAAACCGTTTGAAGGCAGCACTACCAGATATAGTTACCCGATCAGTAGCATTAACTGTGATATTACCTGCAAACCCACTGCTGTCTATGGAACTATTGGCAAGGATTTGCCCACCATTAACCGCTTCTAAAGTCTTCACATTTACTGTGATATTACCAGCATTTCCTTTACCGAAAGTGCGGGCATCTACAAACCCATTGTCTGCTAGCCGAAAAGCATTGGTATCAATAATGATGTTTCCTCCCTGCCCTCCTTGATAGGTACGTGAAAATAACCCACTTGCCGTTTTATCAATGGCAAATCCAAAAATGTTAACAATATCAGAAGCATGAACTTCTATGTCTCCAGCATCTCCTTGACCACCAGAAGTAGTAGATATCTGTGCCCCATTTCCCAGAATTAACTGCCCAGTAATAATCCTTAAGTCTCCAGCATCGCCAACACCTGTTGTTTTAGTAGTTAAAAGGCTAGGGACTAGCTTCCCATCTGTTGGTGATATTCCTGTTCCTTGTAATTCCACCAAATCCCTAGCAATCACAAACAAATTTCCTCCCTTTCCCTCGCTGTTAATAGTACTAGTTGATACTTGCGCTCCATCCTGCACACTCAAGCGTTTGGTGTCAATTGTCAAGTTTCCTGCATCTCCAGCACCTTTATCAGTTTCAGTAGACAAGAAGCTACCAGCATCACTTAGTTGCACGGAGTCAGTAGCGTTAACCTTTATCTCTCCAGATTTTCCTTGATTAGAAGAACGAGTAGATATCTGTCCGCTATTTCCAACAATTAACTGCCCAGTGTTAATCGTCAAATTTCCCCCCGAACCGTTACCCATAGTACTAGTTAATACTTGCGCTCCATCCCGCACACTCAAGCGTTTGGTGTTAATTGTCAAGTTTCCTGCATTTCCAGCACCTTTAGCATTTATAGTAAACAAGCCGCTACCAGCATCACTTAGTTGCACGAAGTCAGCAGCATTAACCTTTATTTCTCCAGGTTTTCCTTGATTAGAAGAACCAGTAAATATCTGTCCGCTATTTCCCACAATTAACTGCCCAGTGTTAATCGTCAAATTTCCCGCCGAACCGTTACCTCTAGAACGCGAATTTCTCACAAACAATAAAAAATCAATTTATATGGACTGATGTTAG
>NZ_JAVRBM010000195.1:0-2160 GCF_034531255.1 Nostoc sp. ChiQUE01b
TCTCCGTATTTATTTATCTTTACATAGTTTAGTTTTTTCGCGCCGACTTACTTAGCCTGCAAGTATGTAACAGAATGAATGCTTTGATGTTTTGAGTAAATACTCAAATGAGTAAATACTCAAAATCCTGGAGTTCATAAATGTCAACAGTTATTGCCGTTCTGAACCAAAAGGGCATCTCAAGAATTTGTGTAGGTTATTCGCCAACAACAATAATGGGAAAGGCAAGTTAAGTAATAAAATTGGGTGTAATTTTAGACTTGCTATCTAAAATAAATCATGCTTTGATGATTTGAGTATTTACTCAAATGAGCTTTTACTCAAAAATGCTGGAGTTCATAAATGTCAACAGTTATCGCCGTCCTAAACCAAAAGGGCGGCTCAGGGAAAACGACCATCGCCACTAATCTTGCTCATTCTCTGCAACGGGACAATACCACAGTTTTACTGGTTGACTCTGATCCGCAGGGTAGCACTAGAGACTGGAATGAGGCCAATGGCGGCAATATCATCCCCGTTGTGGGTTTGGACAGGGAGACACTAGCTAAAGATTTGCAAGCGATTTCGCACGGATATGATTGGATTGTCATTGATGGAGCGCCTCAAATCGCCAAGCTTAGTGCAGCTGCGGTCAAGGCCGCCGATTTGGTTCTCATTCCTGTACAACCTAGCCCCTACGATATTTGGGCTTGTGCTGATTTGGTTGACATCATCGCCGCACGCCGCGAAGTCACTAATGGCAAGCCAAAAGCTGTTTTTGTGATCAGCAGGGCAATTAAAAATACCAAACTCAGCACAGAAATAAGCAATGCCCTGGAAGATTACAATCTGCCTGTACTTAAAGCAGGGACAACACAGCGAGTAGCTTATCCAACTACGGCTTCCGAGGGGTTAACTGTTTTCAATGACCCCAACAGCGATGCTGCTAAAGAAATTGATGCTCTTAAAAATGAAGTGCGGGAGGTACTAAAGCATGGTGCTTAAAGCAAAGAAAACACGGCGGGAACATGAACTAAAAAATTTGGCTATTGAGGAAGCGAGAGCGGAAGAAACCACCCGTCTGAATGCAGAAATCCCAGTCAGTTTACACAACAAAGTTAAGATGCGAGCCATAGAGGAAGGCAAGGGCAGCAGCATTACAAGTATTGTCATTAAGGCTTTAGAGGCATATCTAGATACCACAGTTTCAAAGGATTGAGTAAAACCTCATTTGAGTATTTACTCAAATACTCATAATTAAATCTGGAATCTTAGCCGGGGGTTTCTTGATGAGGAGTTTGATGTACTGCTGAGAGGGTCTTCCCGTGAAAAACCGATCTAGAGTAGAACCGTAGTTATTAAATTAAATTTTTTAATCGTTCAGGTAAATCAATATCAACAAGTTCAGCTACAGGTGCATTCTTCAATCCACTTGATTGTTCTATTTCTTTTATTTTTCTAATTAAAATGTGAATTAAAGCACCATTTTCATTAAGTTCAAAAATATCATCTTTATCAAAAACGACAATATTCTTTTTATGCCTTGCATAAAAAAGAAGTTGGCAAAGCCTAGCATCACTAATACATTTTTTACGTCCATTTCTACTAGGGAATCCAGCCGCTCCTTTTAATGTAAAGAATACACCAAGACCAACAGTATTAAATAGTTCTAGGCTTAGAACACTACAAAGACGAGAAAACTGAGCGATAGAAACAACTTCTTCTGTCGCTTTTGCTTCAACAACAATTCCTCGATAATTTTCTAAAAAAAGTCGATTACAAATAATATCCCAATTAGCACCATCGCCACTTATTAAAAAATCGTATTGATGGCTAGAAGATTGATAGCTTTTAATTTCAGAATACCCTGCTAGTCCTTTAAAGCTAAGAGTGAGAATTTCCTCCAATAAATATCCTGCTTTTTGCCTCTCACTAGCAGTAGGTTTTTCTTTTTTTAAGTAACATTTTAATGCATTTAAATAATCTGAAAGTCGTATATCAGGAGTATATGTCCAATTTATCACCTCATTAGATTCAGGACTATTATGGTTTAAGTACTTTAAAGCTTCAATAATATTTTTAGCAGCTTGCTTAGAATCCATTTCCATTTATTTATAGTGATTATTTATCTTCAGGACTTACGCAACTGGCACAGGGCGATCGCAAATTGGTAGTACCAAT
>NZ_JAVRBM010000196.1:0-1990 GCF_034531255.1 Nostoc sp. ChiQUE01b
CCTTGTCGCCCTTGTCTACCTGCCCGTGCTTTGTGCCAGTTGCGTAAGTCCTGAACGCTTTGATCCCCTATTTTATGTTCTTGGGTATCGTAAGAGTAAGTACTTGAACTACTGTATTCAGTAGACCAATAATCAAGTCGTTTTTTAGAAACTGGATAAAGTTTATTTGCACCACAAAAACCAAA
Source organism: Nostoc sp. ChiQUE01b (assembly GCF_034531255.1). Taxonomy (NCBI): domain Bacteria; kingdom Bacillati; phylum Cyanobacteriota; class Cyanophyceae; order Nostocales; family Nostocaceae; genus Nostoc; species Nostoc sp. ChiQUE01b. Next base: position 186 of record NZ_JAVRBM010000196.1, read on the forward strand.
ATTGTCATCAATTTCTTTAGATACCTTTACTTCTATTGGTAAGCCTGCCTCTGGCAACCAGTAAATTTCAGGTCTGAGAAGAAACCCTACTGGATGGATTGTAATATAAAGCCTCTGTTCTCCACTACGTTCAACTTCTCTATAATTGCTACTATTTACTGTAGCAGGATCAAAAAATATTGAAAGAGTTCGTTCATACGCTTCTCGATCTTCAAGTTTATTAATTAAATTTTTCCAATTCCTGTTATTCATTTCTAGCTGATAAGCTATAACACTAGCAGAGTAATCAATATTATTAAAAGTTTGACCTTTACTTAAGTCTAAAACCTTTTGATTCTGTATAGCTAGCAAATTATAAGTTAGCTCTTTATCATCAGTCAAAGAAATATGACGTTGAAAACCTATGCTTCCAGAGTATTTAAAACCTTCGTCTTTTTCTATAACAACTATTACTCCACTGTTAGAAGCAAGTTGATACGTGATTTTAGTTGTTGATGAATTAGGATGAGAGTACCTTGGCTCTAATTTTGCAAGTGGTAGCCTAAGTTCAGTAAGCGGATGAATTCCCTGAAAATCAATATCTGAAAACATTTTTACTTTAATACCAAGACTAGGGAAATGCTCAAAATCACGATTAGGCTGATTTCAAGAGCTAAATTTTAGTATTCCCTAGCTTGATGCAAAGCTAACACGCATTTAAATCTGTTGTTAAAAGTTAAAATTAACTCAAACCAAACATTTAATTTGAATTGCTGATTTTTAAGGAATCATTTCTATGTTAAAAATTTAATTTATTATATTAGTAAAATTTTTTTATTTATTCTTAAATAGAACGAAATATAAAAAAAAGAATTATATTTATCGAAATATATTACATATAAAACCAAAAATAAATTTAACTTGTTGGCATTTAAATTACATTGAAGAGGATATAAAGCAGATAAAAGTAGGTTTTATTGCTTATTTATTCCATTCCCTATCCAATTTAAAATTTAGTATAATTTTTAATAACGATTGTATACAACTAGTTATATCTACGTATAGATACCCATCTACCATGATCTTCGAGATTATCCACAAACCCACCTTCACCAATCAACTCTTGGTTATCCCTAAAGAGTATGTGGTGCAAATATTGGAGAAAATCGAAGTATTGCGGGATGATCCCAAACCCCACGGTAATTTAAAGAAGAAATTACATGGCTACAAGGGTGATGTGTATCGCCTACGTTCAGGGGACTATCGCATAATTTATACTTTTGGTGATCAATGGGTAATCTTGCTAGGTGTAGATGCCCGTAAAGATGTATACAAAGGCGATAAGCTAGTTGCTGAAACAACCGATATTGATATCAGCACTCTGCCAGATGTAGAAGCATTGCTGGCTGTAAAACCAACTTATACCCCAAACTTGGTTTTGCCTGATACCTCCAACACAGAAAGCCCGCTACCTGTGGAAATTACCGAAGATTTGCTTCATAGGTTGCGACTACCGGAAGAATATTGGACAACATTAACCGCGTGTCGGACATTAGATGATTTAATGGCAGTCAACTTACCAGGTAAGTGGTGCGATCGCATTTTTGATTGTATCGCTGAACCCAATTTTGACCAAGTTCTGAACCAACCCAGCTTTGTTACGGGTAGCACTGATGATTTATTGCGCTTCACTGAAGGTGAGTTGCTGGGATTTTTACTCAAACTCAATCCCGAACAAGAAAAATTCGTCAGTTGGGCAATCAACGCTTCCGCGCGAATTTCTCACAAACAATAAAAAATCAATTTATATGGACTGATGTTAGACA
>NZ_JAVRBM010000197.1:0-1972 GCF_034531255.1 Nostoc sp. ChiQUE01b
CTTTGTTGTAATCAGATAGGGCTAAATCATGTTTTTCAAAATTAGTATTGGCAACAATTTGTACCGGATAGGTTTGACCATCAAAAGTTTGCAGGCGAATGCTGTTAGCTCCACAAATTACATGTTGATTAGTCAGGACTAGATAGGTATTTGCTTGTCTAGCAATTAGCGTTCCTGAACCGCCGTTGTTATCGCCTATCAGTTTGACTTTAATGCGACTGGCAAGGGTTTGCAGTTGCTTTTGGGAGTAAGCTCCAGTGTCTGCCTCTTCTGCTCTCATTTCACAGGCAGAACTTTCTATTGCTGCTTGTGTAATTGAGGTAGATAAACTTATCACACTCAAGCTTAAAGGCAAGAGCAATAGTAAAGATGCGATCGTAGCTGAATTGTGTTTCATCTGAATCCTAGTTGAGCGTGAATTACAGTGCAGTTTGAAAAAATCGTGACCAAAAATTAGCAGAGTATCAGCAAAAAAATATTTTTGTTCAAATTTTAATGCTTTTGTATATGTACAAGCACTAAATATTTAGTGAATTTTGCTGTATTTTGTAAAAATTTGGTCAAGGAACTGATACCATAAAAAAATCTAATATTAATACCAATTCTCTCAACTTCAGCAACACATTCAAAGCATAAAAGCTTTACTATAATTGTAAGAATTCAGCACCCAGGAGTCAGAAGTCAGAATTGATAATGAATTTAGTCTGATTTATATATTTGGCCATTAAATATTGTTCAGATTCTTGAACTGTTCTGAATGCTGAATTCACCAATCCTGAATTCTTACCTATAATTAGCTTTCTCAATATGGATTCCAAATCATGAATTGGTATTATCTAAAACCAAGCTAACTGAATCCTTACAACTTGAGCAAAGGTGCTGTTCTGTAACCATAATCTGAGCAAACATACTCCATCAGGATATCAAACAACCTGATTTCTTCTTTTAACCTATGAAAGCTAGGCATAGCAAGAGTTTAACACTAAAGCTTCTTTTCAATAACTTTGCTTTAATGACAACCAAACATAAAAGAATAGAACTTTGAGATAGGCACAAATAAGCAGCGATCGCTCTATCCAAACGGCTCAGATAAAGCAACAGGCTACTATCATTCTTTGGATTTACTTTCTCCACTGTGCTCCCAGCATAACTTGAACAACCCTGGTGTGAAAGCATAAAGCGAGCAAATTGCTCAACTTATGCTTACAGTGACAACAACAACGATCGCCGCCGTAACACAAAATAAGTAACCCTTATCTTGTCTACGACAAAAAATACGATTAAAAACACCTGTCCAAAGTGTAGAGGGATAAAAAAGTTGAACTGTCGGTTGTGGGTTCGCGCATAAAGTGAAATTTGAGCAACGAATTTATAGGGGTTTGGGGCATCGAGATTCGCGCATAAATTGAAATCGATTATGAGGCAAGGATTTGAGCCAAATAGTCAATTCGCAGATAAAGTGAAATTTCCGAATCACAACTTTAATACATCAGGCAAAACTATCATTTGAGGCATCTTCCCGGATTTCTGTTGATGCTGACTTACTTGCACAGTAGCAAGGCTTTTCTGCAATGAGGATAAGTATGCAGACAAATTAACTTGCTCAGAGGTGGCTATTTCAACTTGCCCAGAACGAAAATCAAAACCACATCGACACCTTGTAACTGCGGGTCTAGACCACCGAATACCTTTGTGACAATTAGGACATTTTTTAAGCAGTACACATTGATGTAAGTGACAAGCTTTTACTAAATCCCAATCCCAAATTTTGCGACAATAAGCAGATTCGGTCAAACAATAAGGACATAATTTTATCGCAAATCTATAAAGGGTGTATTGCTGGGAAGTAATCTCAGAAAGCAATTGAGAAGGGAGAGAAGCCATTAGTATTAACTGCTCATCGGTCATTTGAATAAGTTCAGGACTTACGCAACTGTCACAAGCGATGGTGCGGCGCAGCCGCACCGAGCAC
>NZ_JAVRBM010000198.1:0-1756 GCF_034531255.1 Nostoc sp. ChiQUE01b
GGGATTTTATTCTTGATGCTTTATTTGCATCAAATTTTTCGTGAAATGGTATCAGCCTCTACACGAACTTCACCTGTAGCGCTGTCAAAATGAATCAGTATTGACCGTTCCATATTTATCTCCGTGCAAATTGTTGAACTTCCTGATGTCCGGCAAAAGTTAGGCGTAGGGTTTGCACGGTTCCGTTAGTTGATTCAGCGATCGCGCATTCACCAAACCTTTCTTGTAACTCGGCGGCTTTAGCGCGAACCATCCGTTGTCCATAAGCCAGCATTAGTTTATTGCTGAAAAAGTCTTTGCCCAGCTTCGGAACTGTCTCGTAGCTGTCGTGTATCACATCGTACACACCACTTGACTGATTCCATTTGAACCCGATGTCTGCACGGGCTTTTATGGTGCGACCAGATACGATAATTTCAGCGCTTTGTCCTTGAGAGCCACCGTAGTATCCTTTTAGTGGCTGCGCTTTTTCATGAACTTGCGGTGATAGGTTTAGATCCGTGAGAGCTTGCACCAAACACTCGTGATTGCTTAATTTGGTTTTGACTGTTGAGAAATGTGACACAAGTTATCTCCTTAGTTGTAAAACTGGTTTGAGAAATAGTAGAAGTGAGATATCCTTTTTGAGGTGAACACCCCAGAGGTGAACACCATATTTCCAATTCATTAGTTAGTCTTGAGCGAATACACCCTCGCCCAAGACTGTTTTTTACCTAAACTTGAAGGACATCACGGTAGCTTTCGATAAGCCCACGTCGTCAGCCGCAAGTGATTGTAGATTGCGCTGTTCGTCTAACAACTTGGTGCGGATCTCTTGCATTTTTTGCTGCAATTGACTGCGCGTATCTGAACCCAGATTCTTCGACTCAATCGCTGGATCGTTAACGATAGAATCTAAGTGCGCCATCATCGCCTCCAAGCTAATGCCAGCCTCCGGGTCAGCATTCGCTAGTAGTACCTGAACCTTCATCAGATGGCGTTGCATCTTTTTTTTGAACTGTACGGGCTTACGTCCTGGCTCCCAATCAGCCAACTCTTCGAGCAACTGCGCGGCGAGTTGTTCACCGCCAGCGATCGCTGATTCCCGTAGCCTTTGTTCTAGATTTTGGTCATACTGTTGGATGAACTTGGTAATCTGGTCTAGGCATTCGGCTTGCTGCTGGTTCAGTTGTTCGGACAATGCCGGGATAATCACCGGGCGACCAATAACGACTTGCAAATAGTCTTCGAGATCGGTCAGAGTCGGAAATGCTCTTAGCAAGTTAGCTTTTACAGATTCTTGCTTATCCTGTGCTAATTCCCAAGTGTTAAGTGAGAGGAACTGGTCAATCCGTTCCTGGTAATCTACAAGTCCCGCTTCGTAATCAGCTTTTAATTGATTGCGTAAACCAGGGGCAATATTATCCCTAATATTGATTAACTGATTCCACACAAGTGGAGCCAAATCAATAGGACAGACCCAATCACCAGTATCAGCAGACATCCATTCTTGAACTGAAGCAATCTCTTGCCTCAATTGGGCAGCAGCTTCATCCAACTTCTTGAATACCTTGATACCCCGCAAACCGACTTCGGAATTTGTGACTTTCACGAGGTCTGATTCTACTTCACTAATTTCAGCTTTTAGTACATCTGCCCATTTGGGAGCAGCAGACTTTGTACTTTTCTTCAACTGGATACGAAATCTGATGCGGGTTTTATTTATAGCAACGGACAAGGCGATTAGGACGCTGTGCGAAGCACATCTTCCATAGCA